>NZ_CP071061.1 GCF_017161445.1 Niveibacterium microcysteis
GGCTCGCTCGCAAGCCAGCTGTCCCAACCGAGGCGCCCGCCACCTGCGAGGCCAACCTTTCAAGGGTTGAACCTCACGGCGATCGAGCAGCACACGGAGCTCGACCTCGATGGTCGGTCCAAGCGCGATGCCGAGAAGTCGGTCGAGAGCGCGCGCCGCAGAGCCCCCCGGCATGAACGATAGGAATGCACTGCGCGCAAGCGGCCCGACCTCGATGCGGATGCGCGAATCGCGCTGGTAGATCCGCGCGCCGCAGACGGCATCGACGCCCAGCGTGGCGTTTGCCATGCCGAGTTGGGCAAGGCTCTCGTCCGGCAAGCGGAACCATTGACCAACAAACGGAACCAGCTTGATCGGCGCGTCAAAGTACTCGGCCAGCACCGCCGCAATCGCCGACACCGAGCGGGGCGCGGTGCGCAAAATGCCTGCGTAGTAAGCCAGCGTCTCGTCGTGTAGCGATGCGTCGGAGCCATCGTCGAGACGCTCGCGCAAGGCCGTCGCGCCAAACCCAGCGAACGACAATACCGTGGGCAGATAGCGCGAGCGGCCTTCTGCCTCGAACTGAAAATGCGGCCGGTATTTCTCCCAGGCGCCAAAGAACTGAACGGCGCTCCGGTTGGCGAAAATATCCAGGAAGGCGCGCGCAGCGCGGTCACGGTGCAGCACCTCGCGGTCAAGCAGGCGCTCGGTGTAGTGCTGCGGCAGCACACCCTGGTTGCCTGTGAATCCGAGAAAGGCCGGCGTCAGCTTGACCCGTTGCGGCGAGCCGTCCTCCGCGCGGGACTCAATCTCCAGCTGCTCGATTTCGCTGGCCGGAAACGACAGCGCAAGCGAGTTACCAAACCGGACATGTTCGCCCAAGGCCTCGTGCGCGCGCTCATTGCGCCGCCGAAGATGTCGCGCAGCAAGCGGACAGCCTGGAAGAACTCGGTGCGCTGCGGGGCCGCAAACAACCGCCCGACTGCACTTGAGAACGGACGCCTCACACGAGCACCATGTCACCGCTGCGCGGTTTGCACACGGTCAGGATCTCGCCACTGCGCGTGGAACGGACGCGCAAGCGCGTGAAGCTGTTGAGATGCACGTACAGTGCGAAGAAGTGCTCGAGCACCGCGACAAAGAGTGACAGGCCGACGCCTACGAAAGCCTGCTCGTCGACGCTGATCTCGATGTCAATGCCACGTACGAAAGCCGGAAAGGGATCGCCCGGCAGCATGGCACTCGACGGTCGATGCTCGATCGACGTCAGCCCATCGATGATCCGCTGATTGCTCGCCGTACGGCTGGCGTTATAAAGCCCGAAGGTTTCCTTCAGCGCGTCTACGCCATTCTCCGCAAGCGACAATCTGTTCAACGAGAGATGCGAGATCAGACGCCACAGCCCCTCATCCTCGGTACGAAAGCGGTGGCTAGGCGTAGGCCGGCGCAGGAACGAAATGCGCCGAGCGACTGATCCCCCCTCGATGAACAGATCACCTTCTGGCAGACCGTAAGGCAGCTGAGACGGCAGGTTGCGATTGGTCGCCGTGACCTCGATGCTGAGCGTTTCGGTCCGCTCCTCGGCGCCATCGTCCGCCACATCGACCAAGGCGATTTCGTACTCGTAGCCGGGCGACACTTCCGCGACCCGGGCATCACGACGCAGATGCCAGTAGCGCGCCTCGTGCGCCGGCGTCTCGGCATGCCGCAACCCGTAGAAGGGGCGGAACTCGGAAATGCGTTCGCCGCGGCTGCTCTTTTCAACACGCGACACGCGATTGATCGAATAGAGCTCGAAGGCCGCCGCGCGACGCGCGTCAACAACCAGCGGATAGTGCGCACGCGCATGGTCCAGACGAATCGGCTCTGCGTTGCGCTCAAACAGGTTAACACCGGGGTGCAGCCCGTAACGAAGTTCGCCGCCGTGACGCGCTCGAGAAGCGCCGGCTCGAGCTCCGTGGCACCCTTGCCAAGGAAGAACTTCAACTGGATTTGCCGCGTGTTCGGCGGCAACGCTGTGCGAATCGCCGCGAAGTCTAGATCGAAGAAGTCGAACTTGCTGGGGAACAGGAAGAACTCCGTCAGTAGGCGATACGCCAGCTGCGAACGCGCGTCATAGTCAAGCAGCCCTTCATCGATACCGAAACCCACTGGCCGGATCGCTGCGCATCCAAGTACCTGCCATGCGCTGTGCTCCGGCGTCCCCACCGCAAGCCCGCGCAGCGACGAGAACAACGCCTCGCGCAAGTGACAAACGAGAGAGGGCTCGCCATCGAGAAACAGGCGCAAATGCGGGATGTCGATCGCGTTAAGCGGCAACGCGCTCCCGGTTGCCTC
This sequence comes from Niveibacterium microcysteis, assembly GCF_017161445.1. Taxonomy (NCBI): domain Bacteria; kingdom Pseudomonadati; phylum Pseudomonadota; class Betaproteobacteria; order Rhodocyclales; family Rhodocyclaceae; genus Niveibacterium; species Niveibacterium microcysteis. The sequence goes on from NZ_CP071061.1 coordinate 2,317, forward strand.
CAGCGTCAGAGTCAGCGCACAGGTCGTTTCTGCAGGTACGCGCAAGCTGCGCCCCGATACCACAGGCTGCTCAAACCCAGCAGCAGCAATGCGCAAGGGCGCCAGCGTAACGTCGTAGGCGGTGCGGAAGCGGCACGCAACGCCACCCGAGGGCGAGTCGCCAGGGAAGTGCCGCGCGGCAATACCACCGGGGCGGACAACTGCGCATCAGCCCCGCCAGTATCGAAGCGCGCAATCGAACACGACGGCAGCGGCCGCAAGTAGTGCGGTGCGAGCACGCCGAGCAGGCTCTCGGTCAACTCGGGGAAATCATCGTCGAGCTTCTTGTGCACCCGCGCCGACAGCAGCGCGAATGACTCCAGCATGCGCTCGACGTGTGGGTCTTCGCACGCCTCACCAGACAACAACAGCCGCGAGGCGATCTTTGGAAACTGTTCGGCGAATTCGCGCGAATGCCGACGCAGGAAGGTCAACTCGCGCTCGTAATAGGGCAGCAGATCGTTCATGCGACCGCCTGAAGCGCACGTCGGCTGCTCGCGACGGAGTACTGTTGCGTGCAAGGCTGCAACACCGCATCGAAGCCAACCGGCTCCGCCGTCGGCGGCACATACAGCACGGCCTGGATCGCGAAATTCAAACGGCCAACGCTACGTTCGTCGCCACGCAGTGCGACGTGCACCCGTTTGAGCCGTGGCTCATGTTGCAAAATCGTCCGCTCGAGCGTTGCGCAAATTCGCGCTCTGTCGGCCGGATTGGCGAGGCTCAGGCCGACGAAATCCATCATGCCAAAACTGGCCAGCGAGCGCGCCGCCTCCGGGTAGCTTTCCAACAAGGCTTCACGCAAGCCGCAACGGCTATTGAGCAGGGACTCAAGGTCCCGCGCGACACTGTCCTTGAGCTCTTCAATCGACCAGCGCCGCAGCGGCGCCGGATCGTCCCCACGGTGCGGCGCATCGTCGAACAGTCGCTCAAACAAGGTTGGGGAAAAACCCTTCATGACATCTCTTCTGCGTTGAAACACGGCGCCGCTGGATGCATTGCCGTGTTCCGGTTCGGCGAATTAGATCTCGTAGGTCGAGTTGTTCTTCGCCAGGCTCCACTTGGCAACCTTGTTGCCCTTGACACCGCCAGCGATGTCCTGTGCGGTGTAGGTCCATTGCACAGCGGCGTACTTCAGCGTGAAAGTCTCCGTCGGGATGCCTTCGCCGGCCACCGACGGCGTCACCGACGCCAGCAGTACATGCTTGAGCTTGATCTCGAGGTACTTCACGCGCTTATCGCCATCCGCACGCATGAAGTCGATGGTCACTTCGTCGAAGGTGTGACCGGCCGAGCAGCCTTCCCAGATGCGCGGCGAGGTCAGATCCAGGTCCTTCACGAAGATCATTTCGCCGTGCTCGCAACGCTCGGCGGTGTGGCCGCCGGCGGTCGACGCGGTCGCCGAACGCGGCTGGCGAATCAGGTGGCTCCAGGAGCTGACCTCGATCCATTCCTTGTGCTCAGCATCGCGGGACTCGCCCTTGATGTCGTACTTGCCTTTGAACTGAACGTAAATGTCCTTCACGTTGTGGCTCCTAAGTTACTTGGGGTAGAAAGTTACGCGCCTGAGGATTGAGGCAGCTCGGCCACCAGGCGCAGTGAAACCGTGAGCTCGTCCAGCTGGAAGTGCGGGCGCAGGAACGCGACTGCACGGTAGACACCCGGTTTGCCCGGGACCTCGGATACCTGAACCGATGCTTCGCGCAAAGGAAACTCCGCCTTCGCCTCTTGCGAGGCCCCGTCATCAAGCAGGACGTACTGCGAGACCCAGCCGTTCAGATAGGTCTCGACGTTGCCAGCAGATGCGAAACTGCCGATCTTGTCGCGCATCATCGCCTTGAGGTAATGCGAGATGCGGCACACCGCGAAGATGTACTGCAGCTGGGCGGAGAGCACCGCGTTGGCATTCGCGGCATCGGTGTTGTACTTCTTCGCCTTCTGCACCGACTGCGCGCCAAAGAAGGCTGCATAGTCAGTGCCCTTGCAATGCACCAGCGGGATGAAGCCGAGATCGGAAAGTTCCTTCTCACGACGATCGGTAATCGCAACTTCCGTGGGGCACTTCAGCGCGACTTCACCCTCGTCCGTCTTGAAGGTGTGGGTAGGCAGATCTTCCACCAAGCCACCGCCTTCGACCCGCGGATCGCAGCGCACCAGCCATACTTGTCGAAGGCGTCGGTGATGCGGGACGTAAAGGCATAGGCGGCGTTCACCCACAGGTACTTGCTGTGGTCCGTGCCGTCCACATCCTCGACGAAATTGAAGCCCTCAACCGTCGTGCCATCCTTGGGGTTGTAAGGCAGACGACCGAGGAAATGCGGCAGGGTCAGGCCAACGTAACGCGCGTCTTCGGACTCTCGGAACGACTTCCATTTCGCATACTCGACGGTGTCGAACACTTTCGACAGGTCGCGCGGCTTGCCGAGGTCGGTGAAGCCTTCGAGGCCAAAGAGCTCTGGCGACGCGGCGGAGATGAAGGGGGCGTGCGCCGCAGCAGCCACATGCGACATCTGCTCGATGAAGTACATGTCCTCAGGTTGACGCGTGATGTCGAAGTCACCGAGCAAGGTGCCGAACGGCGCGCCACCGGAAGGTGCCAAACTCTTCTTCGTAGACCTTCTTGAACAGCGCGCTCTGGTCAAATTCGACCGCACCGCGAAAGTCCTTGATGAGCTCGCGCTTCGTGACGTTGACACCTTGATCTTGAGCATCTGACCCGTCGCGCTCTGCTTGCAAAGGTACTCAAGGCCGCGCCAGGACGACTCCAGTTTCTGGAACTCAGGCGCATGCATCACTGCGGAGAGCTGATCGGACAGCATCGCGTCGAGCTCAGCAATACGTGCGTCGAGCGTCGCGGCAAGGTTCTCTGATACGACCACCGTGCCACTCATGACCTGCTGCACCAACTCGCTGATCAGGTCGCGCGCACGGCTGTGCTCTACCGGCGAGCGCGCAACGCGGCTCTCCGAGACGATTTCATCGAGCAGGCTGTACCCGCTTCATTGGCTTGCTGAGCAAGCGCCAGGGCGGATGCACTCATTGCTTACTCCTCCACCTTGGCTTCTGCACTCAATGCTGCGAGCTTCTCGGTGCTGTTGAGCACGTCTTGCAGCAGGTCTTCAAGCTTGTCGTTTCCAGCGAGCTTGTTTCGCAGGTCGGCCAACTTGCTGCGCGCCTCCAGCAGCTTACGAAGCGGGTCGACTTGCTGAACAACCGACTCCGGACGGAAGTCCTCTAGCGAGCGGAACTTGAGGTCGACTGCGAACTCGCCCCCCTCACCCGTCAGCTTGTTCTCGACACGGTAGGCGGCACGTGGCTCCAACCCCTGCATCACATCGTCAAAGTTGTCGCCATCGATATTCACGAAGCGACGGTCCCGCAGACGCGGTTGCTCGACGTCGGACTGGCCAGCAAAGTCACCAACAACCCGACTACAAACGGGAGCTCCTTCTGCTCGATCGCGTCACCGCGTTCAACTTCATAGGTCAGCTGCACGCGCGGCGGGCGCACACGGGTCAGCTTCTGCTGAACACTTTCCTTCTTGGCCATGATTGGTTTCCTGTTCGTATCGGGGTCGGTTACTTGAGAGCGCCGAAGGGGTCGGCAGAGGCTTTGGCTGCAGGAGCGGGGGACTTCGATGCAGTCGGCGTTGCGGGGGCAGGTTTGACGGCTGGGGTCGCCGCAGCCGCGGTTGTCGCGGGAGCAGCGGCAGAGGAGGTTGCTGGCTTCGCAGAGCGGCTCGCAGTCCGCGCCTTCTTCGGATCGTTCGCCGGAGCGACCGGAACGAGTACATCCTCCTTGATCGTCTCGCGCAGGGTGCGCGCCAGTCGCTCAGCTTCGCCGCGCGTATCGCCGCCGAGCGCGACACCACCACGCAACTCTTGAATATTCCGCACTGCGATCCGAAGGCTGGCGACGAGCGCCAGCCCTTCGCCTGAACGTTCGCCGGGTCCCGCTGCACAGCCTCATCCGCAGCGGCAATCGTTCCCGAGTAGTTACCGCGATCAAATTGCAACTGGGCCATGCGCACCCACGGCGCCGGATCGGTGGGATTGGCCTTGGCGGTGCTTTCGAGCATCGCCTGCGCCTTCTGGACATCCCCCGACGCCACCAGTTCATCGACGCGCTGCTGGACTGCCGCGACATCCTTGAATTGGTCCAGCTCGGAGAGCTGTGAGGTGGTTGCGCAGGCACTCAAGAGCAGCGCTACGCAGACGGAAGCCGCCGATGTAGCAGTGTTAAAACGACGTCCGGAATTCTTCATTGTTTGGCTCCCATTCTCGATTCAGGGTGGCAAAGCACCGAGCTATGTCGCACTTCACACCCGCTTCGCATATCCCGTTGGCGTATGCAACATGGGTGGTACTCTACGAACAAGAAAACGCCGTTTCAATGACGATGCCATACGCACTGTGCAGTTCTTCCGCATCGGAGTCCGTCAGAAAATCGCACGAGGGGCGCTGCTGACGCTCGCCCTTAGCTTGTTGGGATGCGCCTCGAACGAGACAACCAACCTGATCAGCTCGGCGGCGGATAGCGCCCTCGGGTCCGTCGGACTCAAACGGGCAAACGCCGATTCGACCAGCGGCTTTGATGAAGTGGCATTGCGGATTCACGCATCCAAAGTGCTTAACGCGGGCCGGACGGCAAAGGCACGGCGCTCGTTGTTCGCGTGTACAAGTTGCGCAGTGCGGAGGCGTTTCTGGCGATGCCGCCCGACGCAATCCTGACGCCGAATCGCGAGAAAGAAGCCCTCGGTGCAGATCTGGTGGAAGTCAGAGAACTGGTTTTGACACCGCTTCAGTTGCTCGATCTCAAGGAGAAAGTGACACGTGAAGCGTCCGTGCTTGCGGTTGCGGGCGCGGTTCGCACGCCCTTGCCACAGCGGTGGCGTGCGGTGTTCGAGAGAACAGCAGCTGCGAAGACCGGGCTTGTGCTCGGTGCCCACGCATGCGCATTCAGCGTAAGCGTCGGAAGCCCCGCAGGTTGGGGATATGACGCACCAGCGAAGCTCGGTTCAACGCGATGCGGTCAGACCGAGACGCAAGGGCAGTCGATGCAATCAGGAGAATTGATGTGAAGGCAGCAGCAAAGGTCTTGTGGGGAGAGGGCTCTTTTTGCGGCCCCAGCACTTTCAACGGCAGGATCTCTACCACGAAAGCCGACTGACGGAGCTTGACGCACCATGCACCCCTATGCATGGGGCTTCAGGCTGTTACGGTGGGACAAAGACGCGCTCAGTTCTGGCGTACTACGGCTCGAAGAGGTAAGAGCCGTGTTTCCGGACGGCGAGTTCTACGCTGCGCCAGACGCCGACGAGCTACCTGAGCCCGTCAACCTTGCACAGCTATCGTTTCCGCGGGAAGCGATCACCTTTCACTTGGCTTTGCCCCACCTACGCACGGCGGGCGGCAATCAAACACAGGCGGGAGATACTCGCGGCAACGCGCGCTTTCGCCCAGCGAGCGAACTCGCGGCCGATCTATTCACCCGCGCCGCCGAGGCCGATGTCATGCTCCTACGCAAGCAACCTCGCCTGCTGTCGGACCAGGATGCGATCGAGCAATTCATCACCCTTCCGGCAGTGCGTATCCGCAAAACGTCAACCGGCGGCTACGAAATCGATCCGGCTTTCATGCCACCCGCGGTTGCCATCGAGGCGCTGCCAACGCTCTACGCGCTGCTGCGGCGCACGCTGGATATTCTGCAGGCCAGTGCGCCGCGCTTTACGGCTTCCATCGCGAGCCCAGCAAGAACATCGTAGAAATCCGTTCCGGCGACATGCATCCTTCTGGCTGCTGCACACGGCGAGCAGCGCATTCGCACGTCTCAGTCATCTGTTCAAACACCCGCGTCTGCATCCCGAGCGCCTCTTTGAGTCGCTGCTGGAGGTCGCGGGAGCCCTGATGACCTTCGCCAAGAGCCACACGCTCGAGGATCTCCCGGTCTATGACCACAACGATCCAGCCGAGGGCTTCTTTCGCCTCGACAGAATCATCCGGGAGTTGCTGGAGACTGTCATATCAACCCGATGCGTAACGATCACCCTTACGGAGACCAAACCATCGTTTTCGTGGGTCGTATGGACTCTGACAAGCTCGGTGCCGATACCGCCTTCTACCTCTCCGTCAGCGCAGATATGCCGCCCCCGGAGTTGGTCGAGGCTGTGCCGCTGCGTTTCAAGCTGGGCGCCCCTGACGACGTGGACAAGCTGCTGTTGTCCGCGATGCCTGGCGTGAAGCTCACAGCAGCCCCACAAGTCCGGCGGCAGTGCCTGTACGACCCGGCAACTACTACTTCTCGCTGGAACCGAACGGACCGCTATTTGAAACGGATGCGCCAAGCGCAATCTGTTGCCCTCTATGTGCCCACAGGCTTCCGCGATTTGCGACTTGAACTCTTCGCTCTGGTGCAGTGATGAATCCTCCCTTCCACCGTCCCTGTTCGCCGATAGCGAACTCCGTCGCCGTCCGAGCGAATCCTCGCGCCAGCCGAAAACGCTCGTCGACATGATGTACGACGGTTTCTACCTGATGTTCCTGATTCGCAACCGCAACGCGCCAATCGACGCGGATCAGTTTCGAGAGCGCCTGCGCGAATTCCTTGATGAGTTCGAACGTTCGGCAAAAACGCGCAAATATCGCGACCGACGACATATTCGCTGCGAAGTACGCCTTCTGCGCCTCGATGGACGAGCACATCCTCGCATCGCGCTTCTCCATCCGCGATGCATGGGAACGGCAACCCCTGCAGCTGGCATTCTTCGGCGATCAGCTCGCAGGCGAGCGATTCTTTGAACGCTTAGAGGCCCTGCGTGCCGAGGGCGCCACACGACTCCAATCGCTCGAGGTCTACCACCTTTGCCTTCTGCTCGGCTTCCGTGGTCGATACCTGCTCGAGTCGCCGGAGAAGCTCGGCTACCTGGTGGGTCGGCTCGGCGATGAGATTGCCCACTACAAAGGAAAACGCGCCGCGTTCGCCCCTGACTGGGCAGCACCGGATTCGATACGACATGCCCTGCGCGGAAACCTGCCGTTATGGGGAGTGATTTCCGGCTACGCCCTGATCACGTTGGCGGTGTTTGTTGGTCTGAGTTCATGGCTCGACAAATCCACCGCCCAATCAGTTTCGAATTTTCACGAGGTCGTGAAAGTCGCACCACGACAGGCTCACGTCACGATCAGCCTGCCATAAGAGGAAGAGCGTTCGCGCAACCCTTTTAGCCGCTGCGTTGGGCGCTGTGGTCTGAATCAAACGTAGAGAGATTTCCGCCAGAGAAGATGAATGGCGATCACTCGACCTGGCGCCGCCCGGCCTCCCGCAGGCCCGACTGCCTCATCTGGGTCTTGGGTTCAGTGCAGCGAAACGCAAGCGCGTACGTCGGGCGTCGCGAGGCGCTTCTGTTTCGGCTCAATTGCGGTTGGAGGGTACGACGTGGTTGAGTGGCCCGCTACGGCGGCCACAGAAGATGAGATGCTGAAAAGAAAAACCCCCACCGGCTGAATAGCGGCGGGGTTTTTTGAATGGGGTAGTCTGACGCTGACCTACTTTCTCACGGGAGACCGCAATATCATTGGCGCGGCTTTGTTTCACGGTCCTGTTCGGGATGGGAAGGGGTGGTACCAAAGCGCTATGGGCGTCAGACTGTAACTGGTAGGCATGTATAGGTTGCGATCGCTGATTTGGCGATATGTCGCACACCTTGATTAGCTCAAGGTTATAGGATCAAGCCGCACGGGCAATTAGTACTGGTTAGCTTAACGCATTACTGCGCTTCCACACCCAGCCTATCAACGTGGTGGTCTTCCACGACCCTTTAGCGAGATCGAGTCTCGAGGGAAGTCTCATCTTGAGGCGAGTTTCCCGCTTAGATGCTTTCAGCGGTTATCTCTTCCGGATTTAGCTACCCGGCAATGCCACTGGCGTGACAACCGGTACACCAGAGATCCGTCCACTCCGGTCCTCTCGTACTAGGAGCAGCCCCCTCAAACTTCCAGCGCCCACGGCAGATAGGGACCAAACTGTCTCACGACGTTTTAAACCCAGCTCACGTACCACTTTAAATGGCGAACAGCCATACCCTTGGGACCGGCTACAGCCCCAGGATGTGATGAGCCGACATCGAGGTGCCAAACTCCGCCGTCGATGTGAACTCTTGGGCGGAATCAGCCTGTTATCCCCAGAGTACCTTTTATCCGTTGAGCGATGGCCCTTCCATACAGAACCACCGGATCACTATGACCTGCTTTCGCACCTGCTCGACTTGTGGGTCTCGCAGTCAAGCCTCCTTTTGCCATTGCACTATCAGTACGATTTCCGACCGTACCTAGGAGACCTTCGTACTCCTCCGTTACCCTTTAGGAGGAGACCGCCCCAGTCAAACTGCCTACCATGCACGGTCCCCGATCTGGATTCACAGACCAAGGTTAGAACCTCAACGACGCCAGGGTGGTATTTCAAGGACGGCTCCACGGCAACTAGCGTCACCGTTTCATAGCCTCCCACCTATCCTACACAAGCCCCGTCAAAGTCCAATGCAAAGCTACAGTAAAGGTTCATGGGGTCTTTCCGTCTAGCCGCGGGTAGATTGCATCTTCACAAACATTTCAACTTCGCTGAGTCTCAGGAGGAGACAGTGTGGCCATCGTTACGCCATTCGTGCAGGTCGGAACTTACCCGACAAGGAATTTCGCTACCTTAGGACCGTTATAGTTACGGCCGCCGTTACCGGGGCTTCGATCAAGAGCTTGCACCCCATCACTTAACCTTCCGGCACCGGGCAGGCGTCACACCCTATACGTCCACTTTCGTGTTTGCAGAGTGCTGTGTTTTTATTAAACAGTCGCAGCCACCGATTCTCTGCGGCCCCATCGCCCTTCGGATGTACTCCTACAAGCTACGGGGCATACCTTCTCCCGAAGTTACGGTATCAATTTGCCGAGTTCCTTCTCCTGAGTTCTCTCAAGCGCCTTGGTATTTTCAACCTGCCCACCTGTGTCGGTTTGCGGTACGGTCACTCTTTGACTGAAGCTTAGAGGCTTTTCCTGGAAGCTTGGTATCAGTCACTTCGCGAACAAGTTCGCTCGTTATCACCCTCAGCTAAGCCGCGCGGATTTGCCTACGCAGCACGCCTACAGGCTTGAACCGGGACGTCCAACACCCGGCTGACCTAACCTTCTCCGTCCCCCATCGCATCAAAGAGCGGTACAGGAATATTGACCTGTTTCCCATCGACTACGCATTTCTGCCTCGCCTTAGGGGCCGACTCACCCTACGCCGATGAACGTTGCGTAGGAAACCTTGGGCTTTCGGCGAACGGGCTTTTCACCCGTTTTATCGCTACTCATGTCAGCATTCGCACTTCCGATACCTCCAGCAGACCTCTCGATCCACCTTCGCAGGCTTACGGAACGCTCCCCTACCATGTGTCATAGACACATCCGCAGCTTCGGCTCGTGGCTTGAGCCCCGTTACATCTTCCGCGCAGGACGACTCGACTAGTGAGCTATTACGCTTTCTTTAAAGGGTGGCTGCTTCTAAGCCAACCTCCTAGCTGTCTATGCCTTCCCACCTCGTTTCCACTTAGCCACGCATTTGGGGCCTTAGCTGGCGGTCTGGTTGTTTCCCTCTTGACCCAGGACGTTAGCACCCCAGGTCTGTCTCCCGTGCTCGCACTTCTCGGTATTCGGAGTTTGCTATCGCGAGGTAGATCGCAATGACCCCTCAACGATTACAGTGCTCTACCCCGAGAGTGATACACGAGGCGCTACCTAAATAGCTTTCGGGGAGAACCAGCTATCTCCGGATTTGTTTAGCCTTTCACCCCTACCACAGCTCATCCCCTAGTTTTTCAACACTAGTGGGTTCGGACCTCCAGCTGGTGTTACCCAACCTTCATCCTGGCCATGGGTAGATCATCCGGTTTCGGGTCTACGCCCAGCAACTAAAGCGCCCTTATCAGACTCGCTTTCGCTACGCCTCCCCTATTCGGTTAAGCTCGCTACTGAACGTAAGTCGCTGACCCATTATACAAAAGGTACGCAGTCACCCCACAAGGAGGCTCCCACTGTTTGTATGCATGCGGTTTCAGGATCTATTTCACTCCCCTCCCGGGTTCTTTTCGCCTTTCCCTCACGGTACTTGTTCACTATCGGTCGATCACGAGTATTTAGCCTTGGAGGATGTCCCCCCATGTTCAGACAGGGTTTCTCGTGCCCCGCCCTACTTGTCGTACGCTTAGTACCATCGATTTGCTTTCGGTACGGGGCTATCACCCTTTATTGCCGGACTTTCCAGACCGTTCCACTAGCAATTCGATTATCACGTACAGGCTCTTCCCAATTCGCTCGCCACTACTATGGAATCTCGGTTGATTTCTTTTCCTGCGGCTACTTAGATGTTTCAGTTCGCCGCGTTCGCCTCCGCGCACCTATGTATTCAGTGCGGGATACCTCGTAAGAGGTGGGTTTCCCCATTCGGACATCCCCGGATCAAAGCTTGCTTGTCAGCTCCCGAGGCTTTTCGCAGACTGCCACGTCCTTCATCGCCTGTGATCGCCAAGGCATCCACACATGCACTTAGTCGCTTGATCCTATAACCTTGAACCCTGAATTGCTTCAGGCGGTTACAGTGTTTGATTCAAACGCCAAATGTTTCTTTACACCCATCGCTGGTTCAAAGGATGGAATGTAATTCGATGCAATCACAACCTATGAAGCCCAGCGCTCATCACGCTGACTTCATACATGCCTTCCAGATTTTTAAAGATCGACAGCTGACTCAAGAAGAGTCATGAATGCAGACACCATCTGCATTCATGACGCGACTTTTGACGTAACCAAGATTGGTGGAGCTGGACGGGATCGAACCGACGACCCCCTGGTTGCAAACCAGGTGCTCTCCCAGCTGAGCTACAGCCCCATGTTCCGTGGTACGAGCCGAACCCATCAGTATTTGATGGTGGGTCTGGTTGGATTCGAACCAACGACCCCCGCCTTATCAAGACGGTGCTCTAACCGGCTGAGCTACAGACCCTGCACGTCCGCTGTCTTTACTGAACAACCGATAAGTTGTGGAGCTCGGCATCTGCTTTGCTCTAGAAAGGAGGTGATCCAGCCGCACCTTCCGGTACGGCTACCTTGTTACGACTTCACCCCAGTCATGAATCCCACCGTGGTAGGCGCCCCCCTTGCGGTTAGGCTACCTGCTTCTGGTGAAACCCACTCCCATGGTGTGACGGGCGGTGTGTACAAGACCCGGGAACGTATTCACCGCGGCATGCTGATCCGCGATTACTAGCGATTCCGACTTCACGTAGTCGAGTTGCAGACTACGATCCGGACTACGATCGGCTTTCTGGGATTGGCTCCACCTCGCGGCTTGGCAACCCTCTGTACCGACCATTGTATGACGTGTGAAGCCCTACCCATAAGGGCCATGAGGACTTGACGTCATCCCCACCTTCCTCCGGTTTGTCACCGGCAGTCTCATTAGAGTGCTCTTGCGTAGCAACTAATGACAAGGGTTGCGCTCGTTGCGGGACTTAACCCAACATCTCACGACACGAGCTGACGACAGCCATGCAGCACCTGTGTTCAGGCTCCCTTTCGGGCACCAATCCATCTCTGGAAAGTTCCTGACATGTCAAGGGTAGGTAAGGTTTTTCGCGTTGCATCGAATTAATCCACATCATCCACCGCTTGTGCGGGTCCCCGTCAATTCCTTTGAGTTTTAACCTTGCGGCCGTACTCCCAGGCGGTCGACTTCACGCGTTAGCTACGTTACTCAAAGGTTTTACCCTCCGAACAACTAGTCGACATCGTTTAGGGCGTGGACTACCAGGGTATCTAATCCTGTTTGCTCCCCACGCTTTCGTGCATGAGCGTCAGTACAGGCCCAGGGGGCTGCCTTCGCATCGGTGTTCCTCCTGATATCTACGCATTTCACTGCTACACCAGGAATTCCACCCCCTCTGCCGTACTCAAGTCTTGCAGTCACAACCGCAGTTCCCAGGTTGAGCCGGGGATTTCACAGCTGTCTTACAAAACCGCCTGCGCACGCTTTACGCCCAGTAATTCCGATTAACGCTCGCACCCTACGTATTACCGCGGCTGCTGGCACGTAGTTAGCCGGTGCTTCTTCTTACGGTACCGTCATCCTCCGAAGGTATTAGCCTCGAAGTTTTCTTTCCGTCTGAAAGAGCTTTACAACCCGAAGGCCTTCTTCACTCACGCGGCATGGCTGGATCAGGCTTTCGCCATTGTCCAAAATTCCCCACTGCTGCCTCCCGTAGGAGTCTGGGCCGTGTCTCAGTCCCAGTGTGGCTGATCATCCTCTCAGACCAGCTACGGATCGTTGCCTTGGTAGGCCTTTACCCCACCAACTAGCTAATCCGACATCGGCCGCTCCAATCGCGCAAGGTCTTGCGATCCCCTGCTTTCTCCCTCAGGACGTATGCGGTATTAGCGTAACTTTCGCTACGTTATCCCCCACGACTGGGTACGTTCCGATGCATTACTCACCCGTTCGCCACTAACCTAGGAGCAAGCCCCTAGATCCGTTCGACTTGCATGTGTAAGGCATGCCGCCAGCGTTCAATCTGAGCCAGGATCAAACTCTTAAGTTCAATCCAAATTGGCCAAACTCATCATCACTGACGATGTAGTATTGGCACTCAAGTCTCTTGCTTTTTCGAAACCGAAGTTTCGATTCGCTTCAACCGAGCACCCACACTTATCGGTTGTCCAAATTTTTAAAGATCAACTGCAAACTGCTCAACTTCTTACTGCGCACATCCGACTGCGTCGTTTGTGCTGAGCCGGCTATATTACCAACTCAAAAATTTCTGTCAAGCTTTTCATTTTCGCCGCCGCATTTCGCGACAACCAGAACCGCTTGAAAGCCCGCTGCGCCGTTGCTTTCGCTTCGTCAGCAGCAGAGAGGTGAGACTATAGCGACCCCGCCTTTTCGCGTCAACTGCCAGAGCAATATTTTCTGATCCGCGCTCGCTCGCCTACTCACGCTGATAGCCGGAAAGCTGTGTCGCGTCAGTAGCTCGGTGCGGCGACGTAGTTCTCGAAACGCGTACTCTCGCCGCGGAACGTCAGGCGGACCGTGCCCGTTGGGCCGTTACGGTGTTTGCCGACAATCAGCTCGGCCGTGCCCTTGTCCGGAGAGTCCGGGTTATAGATCTCGTCGCGGTAGATGAACATGATGATGTCCGCGTCCTGCTCAATGGCGCCCGACTCACGAAGATCCGACGCAACTGGGCGCTTGTTAGGGCGCTGCTCAAGACTGCGGTTGAGCTGCGAGAGCGCGAAGATCGGCACGTTGAGCTCTTTCGCCAACGATTTGATCGACCGCGAAATGTCGGACAGTTCCTGCGCGCGGTTGTCGGTCTCCTTCAGCGAGGTCATCAGCTGGAGGTAGTCGATGACGATCAACCCTAGCTTGCCGCATTGACGATGCAGGCGACGGCAGCGCGCGCGCAGATCGGTCGGGTTCAGGCCAGGCGTTTCATCGATGAAGATGGGCGCTTCGTGGAGCAGCCCAAGCGCCATCGTGAGGTTCTGCCAGTCATCGTCAGTCAGCTTGCCGCTGCGCAACCGGGTCTGTCGAGTCGCCCAACGGACGCGATGAAACGCATTGCCAACTGGGTCGCGGGCATTTCCATCGAAAAGATCGCAACGGGGAGCTTTGAATGAATGGCGACGTTTTCGGCCACATTCAGCGCAAAAGTGGTTTTTCCCATACCAGGGCGGCCGGCGATAACAATCATGTCGCTGCCGTGCAGGCCCGACATCTTGTCATCTAGATCAACTAGGCCGTAGGGAATTCCCGTGACTTCGTCCGGGTCGTCGCGGTCGTAGAGTTCCTGGATGCGGTCGACCACTTGCCCGAGCACCGGCTGAATCGGCACAAAGCCTGACGCGTGGCGGGCGCCTGATTCGGCGATCTCGAAGATCTTCGCTTCAGCCTGATCGAGCAGGTCCTTGGCATCACGACCGGCAGGCGCGAGCGCATTGGCCGCGATGTCATCGCCGATAGTGACCAGCCGACGCAGAATGCAGCGCTCGCGAATGATCTCGGCGTAGCGACGAATATTTGCCGCCGACGGGGTGTTGTTTGCGATTTCGGCCAGATAGGCAAGGCCACCGATTTGTGCGGCCTCAGCCGACTTGTCGAGCGACTCGAACACAGTCACGACGTCGGCAGGTTTGCCCTGCTCGACCAAGGTGGCGATGTGCCGAAAGATGCGACGATGGTCGTCGCGGTAGAAGTCGCTTTCGTTGACCAGATCAGCGATGCGGTCCCATGCCTCGTTGTCCAGCAGCAGACCACCAATCAAGGACTGCTCCGCCTCGATTGAGTGTGGCGGCAGCTTGAGCTTGGCAAGCAACGGATCGGGCGCGTCGGCGGACATACTGAACTGGGACATGAATTACCTCGAATCGATCGGCGATTCTAACCAAGCACCGACCACTGCGCGGACAACACAAAAAACAAAAGGCCCGCGAACGGGCCCTTTGCTTGACGACGGAAGCGCTTACTGCTGCTGTTGCTGCGCCTCTGCCTCAACTGCCTTTAGGCTCAGGCGAATCTTGCCCTTGTCGTCGGTCTCGATGACCTTGACGCGGATGACTTGGCCTTCCTTGAGGTAGTCGGAGACGTTCTCAACGCGCTTATTCGCAATCTGAGAGACGTGCAGCAAGCCGTCGCGGCCCGGCATGATGTTGACGATTGCGCCGAACTCAAGAATCTTGAGCACCGGGCCTTCGTAGATCTTGCCGATTCGACGTCAGCCGCAATCGCTTCGATCCGGCTCTTGGCGAGTTCCGCCTTGGCGCCATCCACCGAAGCGATGGTCACGGTGCCATCATCCTGGATGTCGATCACGGTGCCGGTTTCTTCGGTCAGCGCACGAATAACCGCGCCACCCTTGCCGATCACGTCGCGGATCTTCTCCGATTGATCTTGATGGTCAGCAGACGCGGCGCGAACTCGGACAACTCGGTCCGGTGCCCGCCATGGCCTGCTTCATCAGCTCCAGAATGTGCATGCGGCCTTCGCGCGCCTGCTCCAGCGCCTTCTTCATGATGGCCGGGTTGATCGAGTCGATCTTGAGGTCCATCTGCAGAGCGGTAACACCGTTTTCGGTACCGGCAACCTTGAAGTCCATGTGCCGAGTGATCTTCATCACCCAGGATGTCAGTCAGCACCGCAAAACGGTTGCCGTCCTTGATCAGGCCCATGGCGATGCCTGCCACGTGATTCTTGAGCGGGACACCGGCATCCATCATCGCGAGCGACCCACCACACACCGAAGCCATCGAGGACGAGCCGTTCGATTCGGTGATCTCAGAGACCACGCGCATCGTGTAGCTGAACTCGTTGTCCGGCGGCAGGGCTGCAACCAGGGCGCGCTTGGCAAGACGGCCATGGCGATCTCACGGCGCTTCGGCGCGCCGACACGGCCGGTTTCGCCGGTCGCAAAGGGCGGGAAGTTGTAGTGGAGCATGAAGCGCTCCTTGTACTCACCGGCGATGGCATCGATGATTTGCTCATCGCGGCCAGTACCGAGGGTCGCAACGACCAGCGCCTGAGTCTCGCCACGGGTGAACAGGCCGAGCCGTGGGTGCGCGGCAGCACGCCAGTACGGATCGTGATCGGGCGCACCGTGCGGGTGTCGCGACCGTCGATGCGCGGCTCGCCATTCAGGATACGGTTGCGGACGATCCGCGACTCCAGGCCGAACAACAGATCCTTGATCTGCGCATCGGTCGGCGCACCGTCTTCACCGGTTGCGAGCGCAGCGATGGTCGCGGCGGTCACTTCCTTGATACGGTCGCTGCGCTGCTGCTTGACCGTCAGGCCGAAGGCTTCGTTCAGACCAGCCAGCGCGAGCTCTTCAACCCTTGGCCGCGAGCGGCCTCATTCTTGGCCGGCGGCTGCCAGTCCCATTCCGGCTTGCCCGCTTCATCAGCCAGTTCGTTGATCGCGTTGATCAGGTCTGCATCTGCTGATGGCCAAAAACGACGGCGCCGAGCATCACGTCTTCCGGCAGCTCGTTTGCTTCCGATTCGACATCATCACGCCAACTTCGGTTACCGGCCACCACCAAGTTCATCTGGCTGGTCTTCAGTTCGGTAACGGTCGGGTTCAGGATGTATTCGCCATTCGCGTAGCCGACGCGGCAGCGCCGATCGGGCCTTGGAACGGAACACCGGACAGCGCAAGTGCGGCCGAAGCGCCGATCATCGCGGGGATGTCGCATCGACTTCCGGGTTCTGCGACAGCACGGTCACCACAACCTGGATTTCATTATAGAAACCATCCGGGAACAGCGGACGGATCGGGCGATCGATGAGGCGCGAGGTCAGCGTCTCTTTTTCGGTCGGGCGACCTTCGCGCTTGAAGAACCCGCCGGGGATACGGCCGCGGCGTAGAACTTCTCCATGTAGTCGACCGTCAGCGGGAAGAAATCCTGACCCGGCTTCGGGTTCTTGGCGGCGACGACGGTGGCGAGAAAACGGTATCTTCAACAGAGACGACGACGGCACCGTGTGCTTGACGGCGATCTCGCCGGTCCTCCATGGTGACCGTCTGGGAGCCGTACGTGAAGGTCTTCTTGGTCGGAGTAGGCAGCAGGGAAATCCTTTCAGTCTGCCCGTCGCGGAGCAACGCCTGCGGCGAATGCCGCGCGTCTGCGCAACGGAGCTTCAAATGGAACAATGCCGGCGTGGCCCGTAGGGCTCGCCGGCATTGCGATATCAGCCGAACCGCGGGAGTTGCGTCGTGATCACGGCTGACAGCCGTCGATTACTTACGCAGGCCCAGGCGTTCGATAACGCTGCGGTAGCGGTCGACTTCCTTGCGCTTCAGGTAGTCCAGCAGCTTACGACGCTGGCTGACAAGCGCGAGCAGGCCGCGACGGGAGTGGTGATCCTTGGTGTGTTCCTTGAAATGACCGGTCAGGTCATTGATGCGGGCGGTCAGCAGTGCGATCTGCACTTCCGGCGACCCGGTGTCACCCTTGGCGCGCTGGAAATCAGCAACGATCTGCGCCTTTTGTTCGGTAGCAATAGCCATCTCTTCTAATCCAGTTGTCTGTGTCTTCAGTCGAGCCGCGCATTATAGCGGCGAATTTTCTGTTGCATCAAGCACCTGCGACGCTCGCAATGAGCCTGCGAGGTGCCAGCCGACCGTCGGGATCCACCCGGCCAAGGCCGAGAAAACGCCCATCGGCAAATACACGGCATTCCACCGCGCCTGGCGGCAGCGGGACAGCGACAGACTGACCGTGCAGAAAACTGCCTGCTGCATCCGGAGCAAGCGGAACAGCAGGCAAATGTGACGCGAGCAGATCGGCCGGACGCAGTGCGTCGGCGCGGGCCTGCTCGCCAGATTCAAGAACTTCGAGCGATACGGCGTGATCGATGACAAACGGACCGATTGCAGTGCGCCGCAAGCCAACGAGATGTGCGCCACAACCGAGCACCTCGCCAATGTCTTCCGCGAGCGTCCGGATGTACGTCCCCTTGCTGCAACACACTTCAAGATCGAACTCATCACCGCACAGCGGACCACATCCGATGCGGTGGATCGTTACGCGGCGCGGCGCCCGCTCAAGCGTCACACCCTCACGCCGCATACTCGTAGAGCGCCTTGCCGTCCGCGCTTGAGCGCCGAGTACATCGGCGGCACCTGATCGATCTCGCCTTCGAATCGAGCAACGACCTCCGCGATCCTGCGCGTCGTCGGTCACCCACCGGTCGTGTGGACGTCACCTCGCCCTCAGCATCGGCCCGTGGTCGTTGTCACGCCGAGCTTCACGCGCGGCAAGGTAGGTCTTGTCCGCATCGAGCAGCATCTGGCTGAACTTGGTGGCTTCACCCAGGCACAACGGCAACAAGCCACTCGCCAGCGGATCGAGCGTGCCAGTATGACCGGCCCTTGGCCGCCCAATAGAGGCGGCGCACGGTCTGCAGGGCGCCGTTCGAACTCCATGCCGGAAGGCTTGTTCGAACAACACGACCCCATCCACTTTCAATCGAGGCGCGCGAGCGGGCCGGTTGCGCACTCATGCGTCCGGCTTCTCCGCCTCGTCGGGCGAGGCACGCGGCTCATCCACATCATCACTGTGTGCGGCGTCGCTACGAACCGCCTCGTCGATCAGCGCGGATAGCTGTGCACCACGCTCGATCGAGCGTCATAAACCCAGTGCAGATCCGGGATCGTGTGAATGCGGATTCGGCGCCCCAGCTCACGGCGCAAAAAGCCGCTCGCACGACGCAGGCCTTGCGCAAGCTCCGGCACGGCACGCTCGCCTTCGATCGTCGTAAAGAATACTTTGGCGTGCGAGTAATCCGGACTCACTTCAACCGACGTCAGCGTGACGAAGCCGACACGGGGATCTTTTACTTCCATGCGGATCAACTCCGCCAATTCACGGCGGATCTGCTCGGCGACACGGTCGCCGCGCGAAAATGTCTTTGCCATACGGCTACTCCTGCCCCATGCAAGGGGCTTCAAACAAAACGGGCCCGTCGCGGGGCCCGTTGGCGCTTCACCGCGACGCGGATCAGAGCGTCCGTGCGATTTCCTGGATTTCGTACACTTCCAGGTGATCGCCTTCCATGATGTCGTTGAAGTTCTTGATCTGCAGGCCGCATTCGAAGCCGAACTTCACTTCCTTCACGTCGTCCTTGAAGCGCTTCAGCGACTCCAGTTCGCCGTCGTGCACCACCACGTTGTTGCGCAGCACGCGGACGCGGGCATGGCGCTTGACGTTGCCGTCCAGCACATAGCAACCGGCCACCGCACCGACCTTCGAGATGCGGAAGACCTGGCGGATCTCCACGGTACCGATGATCTGCTCGCGACGCTCAGGCGCCAACATGCCCGACAGCGCTGCCTTCACGTCATCCACAGCGTCGTAGATGATGTTGTAGTAGCGGATATCAACGTCGAACGCCTCGGCCGTCTTCCGCGCGCCAGCGTCGGCCCGGGTATTGAAGCCGATAACCACCGCTTCGAGGCTTGTGCGAGGTTGATGTCGCTCTCGGTGATGCCACCGACGGCAGCGTGGATGACCTGCACCCGAACTTCATCGGTCGAAAGCTTGGTAAGCGCATGCACCAAGGCTTCCTGCGAACCCTGCACGTCCGCCTTGATGATGAGGGGCAGCGACTTGATTTCGCCTTCCTTCATCTGCTCGAACATGTTCTCCAGCTTCGCAGCCTGCTGCTTGGCGAGCTTCACATCGCGGAACTTGCCCTGACGGAACAGTGCGATTTCGCGCGCCTTACGCTCGTCGGCCAGCGCCATGGCATCGTCGCCCGCAGCCGGAACGTCCGACAGCCAAGAATCTCGACCGGGATCGACGGGCCCGCCTCGTTGATCGGCTTGCGTTCTCATCAAGCATCGCGCGGATCTTGCCGAACGTCGCCCCCGCCAAGACACGTCGCCGCGCTTGAGCGTGCCGCTCTGAACCAGCATGGTCGCAACCGGACCACGCCCTTGTCGAGGCGCGCTTCGATGATGAGACCCTTGGCCGGCGCCTTCTCGGCGGCGGTCAATTCGAGCACTTCGGCCTGCAGCAGCAGGTTCTCGAGCAGGTCGTCGATGCCCATGCCGGTCTTGGCCGACACCGGGATGAACGGCGAGTCGCCACCGTACTCTTCCGGCACGACGCCTTCGGCGACCAGTTCCTGCTTGACGCGGTCCGGGTGTGCATCGGGCTTGTCCATCTTGTTGATCGCAACGACGATCGGCACACCAGCTGCCTTCGCGTGGTGGATCGCCTCCTTCGTCTGCGGCATCACGCCGTCGTCGGCAGCCACCACCAGAATCACGATGTCGGTCGCCTTGGCACCACGCGCACGCATGGCGGTAAACGCCTCGTGACCCGGGTATCGAGGAAGGTGACCATGCCGCGGTCCGTTTCGACGTGGTAGGCGCCGATATGCTGCGTGATCCCGCCGGCTTCACCCGACGCAACCTTGGCGCGACGATGTAGTCGAGTAGCGAGGTCTTGCCGTGGTCGACGTGGCCCATGACGGTCACGACCGGCGCGCGCGGCAGTTGCTCAGCATCCTTGCTCTGCGAATCGTCGAGCAGCGCCTCAGGATCGTCGAGCTTGGCGGCGATCGCCTGGTGCCCCATTTCCTCGACGAGGATCATCGCCGTTTCCTGGTCCAGCACCTGGTTGATCGTCACCATCTGACCCAGCTTCATCATCTGCTTGATGAGCTCGGTCGCCTTGATTGCCATCTTGTGGGCGAGGTCAGCCAGCGAGATGGTTTCCGGCACATGCACTTCGCGCACGATCGGCTCGGTCGGTGCCTGGAAGTTGGTGTCCTGCTGACGGTTGTCCTTGCATGACGGCCGCCGCCACGCGCACCACGCCATCCAGCGGCTCCGCCGCCGGTGTCGCCACGCGTCTTGATCTGGCGACGCTTGGAATCGTCCTCACGGTCGCCCTTCTTGGCCGGGCCCTTCTTCTCTTCCTTCGCGCCCTCAGCCTTGACGGGCTTGTGCAGGGTGCCGGACTTGCCGGCAGGCGCCGCAGCTGCAGCGGCCGGCGCAGCCGGTTGACGCGCCTTCTCAGCAGCCTCGATGGCGCGCTGACGCGCAGCCTCTTCATCAGCCTTCTTGCGCGCTTCGCGTGCCTGCTTCAAGCGCAGCTCTTCAGCCTGAATGCGGGCAAGCTCCGACGCACGGCGTGCTTCGCGTTCGCGAGCCGCGCGCTCTTCGGGCGACAGCATGTCAAGGATCGAACGCGGCGCCGCAGGAGCGGCTTCAGGCGCAGGCTCGGCAGCAGGAGCGGTCTCAACAGCAGCCTCAACGACGGGCGCTGCGACCGGCTCAGGTTCGGGCTCTGGCTGGGGTTCCGGCTCAGGCACGGGCTCCGGCTCGGGTTCGGGCGCCACTTCGACGACCGGCTCGGGTTCGGGCTCGGGAGCCACCTGCACTTCGGGTTCGGCCGCCACAGGGGCAGCTTCCGCGACGACCTCGGGAAGCGTCGAAAGATCTTCCTCGTGGTGATCGAGCGCCTCTTCGCCTTCCGGCTGCGCACCTTCGGCAAGCAGCTCCGAAGGATCACGCTTGACGAAAACGCGCTTCTTGCGCACCTCGACCTGAATCGTCCGTGCCTTGCCAGTGGCATCAGAAGCCTTGATCTCGGACGTCTGCTTGCGCGTCAGCGTGATCTTGGCTTTCGGAGCCGTTTCTCCATGAGAGCGACGCAGATAGTCCAGCAAGCGCGCCTTGTCGGCTTCGCTCACTCCATCGTTTTCGCCCGACTTTGCAACACCGGCCTTTTGCAACTGCTCAAGCAAGACGGATGCAGGCATCCTCAGCTCGCTGGCGAACTGCGCCACGCTCATTTCTGCCATATACGAAACAACCTCCGTCTTACTCGAACCAGTGCGCACGGGCCTTGGTAATCAGGTCCTTGGCACTTTCTTCGGTGATACCCGCAATCTCGGTCAGCTCGTCGACGGCAAGGTCAGCGAGATCGTCGCGGGTTTTAACGCCGGCACGCGCCAGTTTGGCGGCGAGCGGCTTGTCCATGCCTTCGAGTGCCAGCAAGTCTTCAGCGACATGCTCGAGTTGCTCCTCGCTGACGATGGCTTCGGTCAGCAGAACGTTGCGGGCACGTGTCCGCAGTTCGTTAACCGTCTCTTCGTCAAAGGCTTCGATTTCCAGCATTTCAGAAAGGGGGACGTAGGCGATTTCCTCAAGAGGTGAAGCCTTCGTCAATCAGGATGTCGGCGACTTCGTCGTCCACATCGAGTTTCTCAGTGAATGCGCTACGCAGACGGCCGCGCTCGGCCTCGCTCTTCTGCGTGCTCTCTTCCACCGTCATCAGGTTGATCTGCCAGCCCGTCAGCTCGGACGCGAGCTTGACGTTCTGGCCGCCGCGGCCGATCGCGATCGCGAGATTGCTCTCATCGACCACCACATCCATCGCATGAGCTTCTTCGTCGACCACGATCGACGACACTTCGGCCGGCGCCAGCGCCTTGATCACAAATTCCGCGGGGTCGGCTGACCACAACACGATATCGATGTTCTCGCCACCGAGCTCATTGCGCACCGCGGTAACCCGCGAACCACGCAGGCCGACGCAAGTGCCGATCGGATCGATGCGGGCATCGTTGGCCTTGACCGCGATCTTGGAACGCATACCAGCATCACGTGCGCAGGCCCTTGATTTCGAGGAGGCCGTCTTCCATCTCCGGCACTTCAAGCTCGAACAGCTTGGTGACGAACTCCGGCGCGGTGCGCGACAGGATCAGTTGCGGACCGCGGGCGCCACGGGCGATTTCCTTCAGATAGGCGCGCGTACGGTCGCCCACGCGAAGGTTCTCCTTCGGCACCATCTGGTCCTTGGGCAGAACTGCTTCGAGGCGGCCGACTTCGACGATCGCGTTGCCACGCTCCATGCGCTTAATGTTGCCGGTGACGAGATGCTCGCCGCGCTCGAGGAAGTCATTCAGGATCTGCTCGCGTTCGGCGTCGCGGATGCGCTGCAGGATCACCTGCTTGGCCGCCTGCGCACCGATACGGCCGAAGTCGATCGGCTCGAGCGGTTCTTCGACGTACTCGCCAACCTGGATGTCCTCGAACTGCTCGCGTGCATCGATGATGCCCATCTCGGCCTCATCGTTCGTCACTTCGGCGTCCGGCAGCACCAGCCAACGGCGGAACGCTTCGTGAGCGCCCGTCTCGCGGTCGATCGTGACACGCACATCGGCGTCGTCGTGAATGCGCTTTTTGGTGGCCGAAGCCAGCGCCGACTCAAGCGCCTGGAAAACGATCTCCTTGGAGACGTTCTTCTCGCGCGACAGCGCATCGACAAGCAGCAAAACCTCGCGGCTCATTGCATCAACCCCTCAAATCTCTCAAAACTTGGGAACGATCCGCGCACGCTCGACATCGTCGAATGCGAAGCGCTGCTCGCCGGTTGCGGTCTCAAGGATCACGGTCTCGCCGTCGACCCCTCTCAGGGTGCCGCTGAAATTGCGTTGATTGGCGACTGGGATCCGCACGCGCAGCTGGACTTCCTCGCCAGCGAAGCGCTCGAAATGCGCCAGCTTGGTCAGCGGGCGATCAAGCCCGGGCGATGAGACTTCCAGCCGGTCGTAGTCGATGTTCTCGACCTCGAACAGACGGGTCAGTTGGTTGCTGACGGTTGCGCAATCCTCGACGGTAATGCCCTCAGGCTTGTCGATGAACACGCGCAGAAGCCGGCCACGGGGCGACGACTCGATGTCGATCACCTCGAAACCCAGGCCCTCGGCCGTCTTTTCAATCAGCAGTTTCAGATCCATGCGCCGCTACAAACAAAAAGTGGGCGCAATGCCCACTCATCAAAAAACAACAATCGCGGCCCAAAGCAATGCGGCCGCCAGATCGTATAACCGGCGAGAGTTTAGCAGACCTGGCGTGCCACGTAAATGCGTTTACTCGGCAACCGGCGGCTTGCGCGGCCGACGGCCACGACCAGCTGGGCGCTTGCGTGCGCCGGCTTCACCTTCCGGACGCGGCGCAGCCCCATCCTGCGGGGCGGGCGCGCCTTCGGGACGCGGCGGGCGCGGCCCGCCTTGCGGCTTCCTTGGTTTGTTCGGGCGCTTCGGGCGGCGCGGCTCAGCGCCCTGCTCCGGCCTCACGCCATCAACCGGCGCATCAGCACGCCCGACTTCACCGGGCTGACCTGCCTCGACCGGACGTGCACCGCGTGGCGGACGGGGCCCCTTGCCGCCCTGCGGGCGCGGCCCTTGCCCACCTTGCGGACGCGGACCACCGCCTTGCGGGCGTGGGCCACCATCGCCGCCACGGCGACGACCGCCTTGCGGCGCGCCACGACCGGGCGCGCGATCGCCACGCGGGGCGCCGCCAGGATTGAGCGGGCGCACGCCGGGGACGGCCAGGCGCTGCGCCTTGGCCCAAGCCTCGGCGTCTTCCGCCTCCAGATCGACCTCAAGCTGATGCTCGTCCGGCTCTGCAAACGGCGATTCAGGCTCGACATCCTCCGGCAGCGCCGCCATCAACGCACGCACATCGGCGTCGGACATCTCAGTCCAGGCGCCGCGCTTGAGCTGACGCGGAAGCTGGACCGGGCCATAGCGAACACGCATCAGCCGGCTCACCGTCAGCCCAACCGATTCAAACATGCGACGCACTTCGCGATTGCGACCTTCGGAGATCGTGACGCGATACCAGTGGTTGCTGCCCTCGCCGCCGCCATCGTGCAGCGAGTTGAAACGCGCTTCGCCGTCTTCAAGGGCGACGCCCGTCGTCAGCGTGGCTTGTTGTTCTTCGGTCAGCTCGCCAATCACGCGCACTGCGTATTCGCGCTCGAGTTCGTAGCGCGGATGCATCATGCGGTTGGCCAGATCGCCGTTGCTGGTGAAAAGCAACAGGCCGGAGGTATTGAAGTCGAGTCGGCCGATCGCGATCCAGCGCCCGCGATTGAGCACCGGCAGGCGCTCGAAGACCGTGGGACGGCCTTCCGGATCGTCGCGACTGACGATCTCGCCCTCCGGCTTGTGGTACATCAGCACACGCGGCGCGCGTTCGGTGAAACGGATGTTCACCAACTTGCCGTTGATCTTGATCCGATCGCCCGGGCCGATCTTCTGACCGAGCCCTGCGGGCAGGCCATTCACGCTGACGCGGCCGGCGATGATCCACTCTTCGAGTTCGCGCCGCGAACCGTAGCCGGCTTCAGCGAGCAGTTTGTGCAGTCGCTGCGGCTCGTAGGCCTCAGCCTGCGCCTTGACGCCACGGCCACGGCGGCCAGGCGCGGGTGCGTTGCTATTCCGCCGCTGCTGCGGGCGCGGTTTGCGTTGCGGTATCGACAAGATCCATCACCTTTTCAATTTCGGCCAGAGGCGGCAGCTCGGTGAGGCTGCGCAGGCCAAGTTCATCCAGGAAGCGTCGCGTGGTGGCGTACAGGCCCGGGCGCCCCGGGGTGTCGCGATGGCCGACAACATCGACCCATCCGCGCGATTCCAGCGTTTTCAACACGTTCGGAGAGACGGCAACGCCGCGAATATCTTCAATATCGCCTCGCGTGACCGGCTGACGGTAGGCGATGATCGCCAGGGTCTCCAGAACAGCACGCGAATATTCGGCGGTTTCTGTTCGCGCAACCGATCGAGGTAGGGCTGGTACTCCGCACGAGTACGGAAACGCCATCCGGTCGACAGTTGGGCTAGTTCGGCGCCGCGATCATTCCAGCGCTCACGCAGGGTTTCGAGCAGGCGGCGAATCAGATCCGCATCCAACTGCTCATCGAAGAGCCTGCGCAGCTCGGCCATTGCAAGCGGCTCGGCGGCTGCCAGAAGGGCAGCTTCCAGCACGCGCAAGGCAAATTCGAAGTCTATCGAATCTTCGGCTTGCACCGGAATGCCAGCTTCAGTCGGCATCCGAGGTGTTAAGTCTGACATAAATCGGCTCCAGAGGTGCAACCTGGCTGACAACAACCAGGCGCTCCTTCACCAGTTCCAGCACGGCAAGGAAGCTGACAACCAGCATCGGCACGCCCGCCGTCAAATCGAACAACTCGACGAAGGGTTGGAATTGGCCACCGCCGAGCTGGCGCAGGATGGCGGTCATCCGTTCGCGAACCGAGAGTTCCTCACGCTGGATCGTGTGGTGACGGGTCAGCTTCGCCTTACGCACGAGACCCAGCCAGGCGACCTGCAGATCGTGCAGGCTCACTTCAGGCAAACGTTCCGCCACCTTTTCGGCCACCCACACGGTGACCCATTCGTAATCGCGCTCCACCCGCGGCAGTGCATCGAGTCGTGCGCCGGCGATCTTCATCTGTTCGTATTCGAGCAGCCGGCGCACGAGTTCGGCACGCGGGTCGGCCTCCTCCGCTTCCGCCTGGGCAGGCCGCGGCAGCAGCATGCGGGACTTGATCTCGAGCAGCATCGCGGCGATCAGCAGATACTCGGCCGCAAGCTCAAGGTTGCTGCGGCGCATTGCCTCGACGTACTTCAGGTACTGCGCCGTCAGCGGCGCCATCG